>NZ_MLIK01000011.1:0-429 GCF_001853795.1 Mycobacteroides franklinii | reverse complement strand
CTGGCCAGGTAGTTGTGGCCGAGGTGCACCTCGACGGCGTCGAAGCCCGAGTCGATGGCCAGCCGGGCGGCGTTGGCGTGGGCTTCGGTGACCTCGCGGATGTCGTCGATCGTGGCCTTCTTGGCGAACCGCATCGACAGCGGGTTGAAGAACCGTACCGGCGCCAGCGCCGTGGCCTTGTTGGTCCGGGAGTTGGCCACCGGCCCGGCGTGGCCGATCTGGGCGCTGATGGCCGCACCCTCGGCGTGGATGGTCTCGGTCAATTTGGTCAGTCCGGGCACGGCTTCGGGCCGCATCCAGATCTGCCAGCCATCGGTGCGGCCGCCGGGCGCCACCGCGCAGTAGGCGACGGTGGTCATGCCGACCCCACCGGCTGCGGGCAGCCGGTGATAGTTGATCAAATCCTCGGTGACCAGCGCGTCAGGAGTG
>NZ_MLIK01000010.1:0-432 GCF_001853795.1 Mycobacteroides franklinii | reverse complement strand
GGTTCTAGCTGCGGGAGAACATCGCGAGCATGCGACGCGTCACCGCGAAGCCGCCGAATACGTTGATGCTGGCCAGCAGGATGGCGCAGGTAGCGATCGCGGTCACCAGCGCGTTGCCGTGGCCGATCTGCAGCAGGGCGCCCACCACGATGATTCCGGAAATCGCGTTGGTCACCGACATCAGCGGGGTGTGCAGCGCGTGGTGCACATTGCCGATCACGTAGTAGCCGATCACGATCGCCAGCGCGAACACCGTCAGGTGGACCTGCAGCGCTGCCGGCGAGATCGCGATCAGGGCGAAGATCGCGGCCGCCGCGGCGAACGTGATGCCCAGCCGGCGTCCGGTTGACATCGGCTGTTTCTCTTCCTTGGCTGCCGGCGCGGCCGCCGCAGCGGGCTGGGCGGCCGGGGCGGCCGACACCTGAACCGGCG
>NZ_MLIK01000022.1:0-445 GCF_001853795.1 Mycobacteroides franklinii | reverse complement strand
CGCGGTGGCTTTCCGTGAGGTCGACGGGATCGAGGTCGGCACGGGGGTCATCCCCATTCAGAATCAACACCCGATGCTGCTGGCCCAGCGCGCGCTCACGCTCAGCCTGATCAGCGGCGGCCGGTTTCTGCTCGGGCTCGGCATGACGCACGCCGCGGTGACCGAGGGTATGTGGGGCATTCCGTGGGACAAGCCCGTCCGCCGCCTGCGTGAGTATCTCGACGGGCTGCAGCCGCTGCTGGCCGGCGAGCCCGCCGACGCTCCGGGCGAGACGGTCACCACGCGCGGCGCACTGCAGATCCCCGGCGCGCCGGCACCCGATGTGTACATCGCCGCCCTGGGACCGCAACTGCTCAAGCTCGCGGGTCGCCGCACCGCGGGCACCGTCACCTGGATGACGGGGCCGACCACGCTGGCCGAGCATGTTGCCCCGACACTGCGGGAG
>NZ_MLIK01000025.1:0-446 GCF_001853795.1 Mycobacteroides franklinii | reverse complement strand
TGACGTTGTGCGGCAGGCGGCGATGGGCTTGCGTGAGCGCAAGAAGCAACGTACCCGGGCGACATTGATCGAGGCTGCCATCGATCTGTGTGACCGCCAGGGTTTCGAGCAAACCACGGTTGAACAGATCGCCGCGGTGGCCGATGTGTCCCCGCGCACGTTCAGCCGCTACTTCGCCACCAAGGATGCCGTCGTGTTGGCATTCGTCGATGAGGTGATCGAGATCGTCGCGATCGCGCTCGCCGCGCAACCGGCCGACATCCCCCATATGGAGGCGCTCTACCGGGCGCACGTGGAGGCGTTCCTCAACACCAAGACTGCGCCACCCACTCAGCTCACGTCGGATCGGCTGTTGGCTTCGGCGCGCATCGTCACGTCGTCTCCGGCGCTGATGCAGTCCGCGTCGGAGTTCCGGGCGGATGCGGTCAACGTGGCGCTGGCAGAGC
>NZ_MLIK01000017.1:0-448 GCF_001853795.1 Mycobacteroides franklinii | reverse complement strand
AACGGCTGCACATAGTCGACGAGGGGCTCGTCGTTCAACCGGTTCTGCACGGTTTCGAACTGGCGCTCGAGGTCCTGCTGGAAACAGACGAAGACATGTCCCGACTGCATGTTCCCGTTCGGTTCCACGCCTAGGTCGTAGTTGTAGGAACGCCGGACCAGCCGCTGGTTGTCAGTTTCCGCGGTGCGCGGGTTGGCCAGCCGGATGTGCGCATCCAGGGGAATGGTCTGGCCTTCGGGGTCAGTCGTGTAGTTGGGGTTATCGAACTCGTTGTTCCCGTCCAACGGGGCGCCGCTGTCGCGACGTCGACCGAACATCCGCTCCTGCTCGTTGATGGAAACCCGATCCCAGAATTCGACGAGCATCCGGATGAGGCGCACCACCATGTAGGTGCCGTCCGCGGTCCAGGCGGGTTCGCCATCGCCCACCCAGATCAGCTTTTCGGCAT
>NZ_MLIK01000013.1:0-450 GCF_001853795.1 Mycobacteroides franklinii | reverse complement strand
GGATCGCGCATGCGACCCGACGTCGTCACCGCCTTCATGGATCGCTTCGGCGACATCATCTACAACAATTACAACGCCACCGAGGCCGGCATGATCGCCACGGCGACCCCGGCCGATCTGCGCGCCGCGCCCGACACCGCGGGGAAACCCGCCGAGGGCACCGAGATTCGCATCCTCGACAGCGAGTTCCGCCAGGTGCCCACCACCGAGGTGGGCACCATCTACGTGCGCAACTCGACCCAGTTCGACGGCTACACCTCGGGCAGCAACAAGGACTTCCACGAGGGCTTCATGTCCTCGGGAGATGTGGGCTACCTGGACGAGGCCGGGCGGTTGTTCGTGGTGGGCCGGGACGACGAGATGATCGTCTCCGGCGGTGAGAACGTATACCCGATCGAGGTGGAGAAGGTGTTGGCCGGCCATCCCGATGTCGCGGAAGCCGCCGTGATC
>NZ_MLIK01000026.1:0-452 GCF_001853795.1 Mycobacteroides franklinii | reverse complement strand
GTTTGCCCAGAGTGGTTGCCGTGGTGGCGAATTGGAGTCCGTCGCCCGGGCACTGTGGTTGGCGGGTCGCAGTGGCGCGCGGACGCCGGCCTTGCGCTGCGCCGGCGATCCACTGCCGCTGACCGAGCGCGAGTGGGAGATCGCGAACCTCGTCGGGGTCGGGATGAGCAACCGCGCGATCGCCGACAAGTTGTGCCTGTCGGTGCGCACCGTCGACGGGCATCTCTACCGCATGTTCGCCAAACTCGATGTGGACGACCGTGATCATCTGGCCCGGCTGGCCCGCTTCGGCCCGGCGACTTGATCAGCCGAGGTGTGGTGGGTCCTCGCTGGAGCTGCGGGCACCCACGAAATCGAGCAGGCGCGGATCGGCTGAGGTGAACCGGTCCACTTCCTCGCCGCCGTCGCAGCGCAGCAACGCGATCGTGAGGCTGTCCGTGGTGCGGGTGAGC
>NZ_MLIK01000028.1:0-452 GCF_001853795.1 Mycobacteroides franklinii | reverse complement strand
GGGCTGGTTCGTCGGCGCCCTCGTGGTGTGGCTCGTCGGCACCCCCGCCCTGGAAGTCCCGCTCGACGGCGCCGTCCGCTCGCTGGGCCGACGCGGTTTCGTCGTCACCGCGTTCACCGTGGAGCGCCCGGCAGGCGCCGGCCCGCTGACGCTGACCGCACAGTCACCGGATCCCGACTCCAGCGCCGTCGTCGAGCTCTACGGCCCCAACCAACAGAGCGGCGGCGCGGTGCGGCAGGTGTGGCGCAAACTGCGGCTGCGCTCCAATGAGACCGCGCCCCTGCAGACCTCTATGCGCCGCGCCGTCGAACATCGGGCCTTGATGGCCATCGCGATCGGCGACCTCGGCCTGGCGAGTACCTCGACCATGTCGGTGGCGGCGCTGGACCGCGGCTGGACCCTGTACGCGCACAATCGCAAACGCGGCATCCCGCTGGACCAGAGCACCGGCG
>NZ_MLIK01000020.1:0-452 GCF_001853795.1 Mycobacteroides franklinii | reverse complement strand
CCGGCATCACCACGTCGACGCCGTACGGCTTACCGTCGGTGTTGGCGTCCATCCACTGCAGAACCTCTTCGAGGTCGTCGGCGTCGTTGAATCGCACGCAACCCAGCACGCCCAGACCGCCGGCCTTGCTGACCGCGGCGGCCACCTTCTCCGACGGGGTGAACACGAAGATCGGGTATTCGATCCCGAACCTCTCGCAGAGATCGGTCTTCATCATTTCGCTCCAACATGATTCGCGTGCACGTCATCGGCGGCCCGCTCCTCGGTGGTGTCCTTGGCCCACCGGTAGTCGGGCTTGCCCGCCGGCGAGCGCTTGACCTCGTCGACCAACCACAGGCTGCGCGGCACCTTGTAGCCCGCGATCTCGCTGCGCACGAAGGTATCGAGCTCGGCCAGCGTCGGGCGCGCCCCCTCGCGCGGCTGCACGACGGCTGCCACGTGCTGACCGAAGC
>NZ_MLIK01000023.1:0-458 GCF_001853795.1 Mycobacteroides franklinii | reverse complement strand
GGCGCGGGTTGTCTTTCAGCCTGACCTGGTGGAGCTTTACCTTCCCGGTGGGTACCTGCGTGACGGGTGCGTCGGCGTTGGGTGCGGCCACCGGTGCGGTGGCCATCTCCTGGCTTGCGGTCGCGTTGTACGTGTTGTTGCTCGGTGCGTGGGCGACGGTGGCCACCAACACGGTGCGCGGTGTGCGGTCCGGTCGGCTGCTGCGCGGCTGACGCACAAGGTGGCGCCGAGTGCGACGCAGGGGTCGTAGATCCTTCGCGGGAACGACCTTTGCGTCACTCTCGGCGGTGTTGATGGGACCCGATGTGACTGAGCAGCTCGCGCACCGCCCCCGCCGGTGGGGTGCGGCCTCCCGACCAGATCGCCCGCAGTTCCCGGCACAGGTCCAGCCCGGTGACGGGCACCGCGCACAACCGGCCGAGGGTGAGGTCGTCGTCGACGGCCAGTCTGCTCATCAC